>UGSS01000001.1 GCA_900454475.1 [Pasteurella] mairii | reverse complement strand
TAGTGACCGAAGAATAATTTGACAACCACCGCCACTTCGGATTAAGATGACCACATCCTAAGTCGCTTCAAGCGGCTTTTTTTGTACCTATAATTTAAGGAATGGCTATGAGAACGACCAAGGCAGAGCTACTCGAACTCAAACAAGAAATCGAAGCGGAATTAGAAAAGCTAAAAAGTGTCAATGAACTTTACCAACGTAACAAAAAACAGGCTGAAGAAATCGCACAATGGCATACTAAACAGATATTCTTACCGATGAAATCATTGATTGGCATAAAGTCGGCAAAGAACAATCAAAAGCGATTACATTGCTCTCGCAGCAAGCCGAAATAGACAAGCCCAAAATTGACAGCTACAAAAAGGAAATTGAAGAAATGATCGCACTCTTTAAAAAACAAAAACAAGACATTCAAGAAATCATTGATGACGCCAATCGCGCCAGTATGGCTGGAGCGTTCAAAAAACAAGCCGATGACATCAACACCAAAATGCGCTGGACTGACGGCTTTCTTATTGCCGCGTTACTCGGCATTGTCGGCATTTCCTACTGGGGATTTGTAAGCAGTTTTAACCCTGAAAATACGCTGATTTGGTCGCAATTCTTGGCGAAATCCGCTATAGGATTACCGCTATTGATTGTTGCTTGGATAAAAGCGCGTGAGCGTGCTTATCTCTTCCGCTTGCGTGAAGATTACGCCTACAAATATTCCTCCGCAATGGCATTTGAAGGATATAAAAAACAAATCCAAGAACAAGATCCTGAAATGCAAAAACAACTGTTACAAATCGCCCTTGATAATCTAGGCGACAAGCCAACAAAAGTGTTTGAAAAAGAAATCAATGCAACGCCGATTGAAACGGTGATTGATAAAATGGCAACGCCATTAACGAAATAATTGACACCGCCCCAATTCGGATTAAACTACCCCCACTTTCAAACGAAAGTCGGGAATTGGCGTTCCCGAATTAGAGTGGTGCGGAAATAAATAATAGTCGCACAATGCGGCTTTTTTTATAGCCGAAATCTAGCCCAATAAAGGTTATGATAATCATCATCTCCTTTTAACTCAAAGGTGTATTCAAATTGAATAACCCTTTAAAAGTTGTCAATGATGGGCTGATTGAGGGGGTCGAAAGATCCGCCGTGACACCGCTCTACGGTACGCCAACCTTGATCAGTTCATCAGTAATTGGCGTTGCTCGTGATGAGTTTTTAAAACTATTTGAGCGGAGTTAATTATGACAACTTTAACCTTTCAAACAACTAATCTTTCGGTTATCAACCACAACAATCAAATTTGGTTTAACGCTTCGGAAATTGGTAGAGCTTTAGATTATAAAAATCCAATACAAGGTATTACACTATTATTTAATCGCTACCAAGACGAATTTACCCCAAGTATGACCGCCCTTATCGATATGCAAACTGCTGGCGGTGTACAAAAGGTTCGTATCTTTAGCTTGCGTGGTACTCACTTAATCGCAATGCTAAGCCATACCAAAGTCGCCAAAGACTTCCGCAAATGGGTATTGGATATTCTTGATAAAGAAAGCCAACCACAACAACTTGCTCTACCGGAGCCGGAAAAGAAATACTCATTTGATCACACGGAGCAAGAACTACAAGCAATGGCTTGGGAATGGTTTGCGCTGTTCAAATGCGTGGAATTTACCAACAACCTCATTCCAGCACTCGATAGCATTCAATCAACATTTGCAGCACGGGCGCACGGTATCGTGAGTGAATATGGTTCAATGCTGCGCAGACATCAACCGCTCATCCAAAAGCTCACCGCCGACTTTCACGTTGAGACCTGGGGTAATGAAAATTGGAACCGAGTTCTCCCAACGATACGGGATAATGACATTCTAAGACCAAAACGCCGATTAGGCGGCTTCTAAAAACGAAACCAAAACCGACCGCACTTTTCCAAAGAAAAACGTGTGGCGGTTTTCTTCACGCAAAATTCAGCAAATTGGTTAAAAAGGAAACAAAAATGAACGCATTAAAATGGCTTATCGAGAACCGAAAAACCATCGGAATAGCGCTGATTATCACCATTATCGGTATTGCCGGCAATCTTGATTTTAACGACCAAGTCACCATCGAAAAAGCCGCTGCGAACAACTGGGCGGACACTGGAACGCCAATAAAATCTTTATCGCTACCGATTTTGAATGTGTATTTAAGGATTGAGGAGACCGAAAAAAATGACAAGAATTTTACCGCCTCATTTCTTCGACAGTGATGAAGATTATCATGCCCAATTTAATCAACTCAATAACGAAGAAGAGGGAGAGGATTTCGACGACACCCTATTTGAGGCGGGCGATCGAGATTGTGATTATTGGCGGAGAATAATGAGGGATTACTGATGAAAACCAAAGACGAATTACTGCGTGAACTTGCCGACTGGTTGTTGTGCGGCATGATAACTAAAGACGAATTGCTGGAATTAATTGAACAATATGATGTGGAATTGCCATTCTAAGGAGAATTTATGAAACTCTACGAAATCGCAGAACAATATAAAAATGTCGCTGAATTATTACAAAATTCAGAATTTGCAGAAGAACAGGACGTGATAGCCGCACTCGACTGTATCGAAGATGACTTTAATCATAAAGTAGAACAAACCGTCTATATTATGAAAAACATTGAAAGCGAAATCCACCCGATTGACGCAGAGATTAAACGCTTGAGTGCGATGAAAAAAGTGCGCCAAAACAACATTGACCGCATTAAAGAACGTTTAAAACTCAATATGAAAGAAACAGGTATTAATTTGGTTAATTGTTCACTGTTTAAAGTGTCATACCGTGAAACAGAGAATAATGTCGTTGAGTTGGATGAAAATTTATTCTTAGCCAATAACCTCAACGAAAATTTTGTTACCGTTAAAATTACTCCAAATAAAACCGCTATTAAAACAGCGTTGGAACAAGGTGAAAATGTGATTGGGGCAAAATTAGTTAATAGTCAAGTTTTAACAATTCGGTAGGTGGATTATGAACGAAATTACGAGTTTTCAAGGGGAAGTATGGAAAATACTATCCACTATAGATCCTAAGGGGAAAATAGAGAAAAAGAAAATTCCCTATAAAGATAAATTCGGAAATGAAAAATACATGGAATTATCCTACCTTTCCTGGGCGTGGGCTTGGGGAATATTAATGGAATATTTTCCAGAAAGCAGTTATGTAATTCATGAAGATCGGTATTTGCCAAATAATACCGTGATTAGTAGCGTAACAATCACTATTAAAAAAGGTGAACAAGAATTTAGTCGTTATATGTGGTTGCCTGTAATGGATAACAAAAACAAGGCAATTGCTAATCCTGATGCAATGGCAATTAATAAAACCTATATGCGATGTTTAGCAAAAGCAATCGCTATGTGTGGTTTAGGTCATTATATCTACGCAGGGGAAGATGTACCAAATACCGACATTGATGATGAACAAAAACAAAATAATCCCCCAAAGACCGTATCGCAAAACCACTCCAAACCTACTACACCGCCGAGTACGAACTCTACGCCAGCTGATAAATTTAAGGGGATCATTAACGAACGGTTAAATCAGTGCAAAACGAAAGAGGAATTGACCGCACTTTATGACAAATTAGAAGCATGGGTCACAGAAAAACACCCGGAATATTTAGATGAATTTAGCCTAAATTTTTAACGACAAAATTTTAAGTTTCCAATAGGAGCGCGCAATGGCAGGAATTAACAAAGTGATGATTATCGGGCGGGCTGGGCAACGATCCGGACGTTAAAACCCTCCCCAATGGCGACCCCGTCGCAAAAATCAGTGTCGCCACCAGTGAAAGCTGGACAGATAAACAAAGCGGCGAAAGACGAGAGCAAACCGAATGGCACAACATTATTGCCTATCGACAAACCGCAGAGATTATACGTCAATACCTCAAAAAAGGCTCACAAGTCCTATATTGAGGGAAAACTCCGCACCCGCAAATGGCAAGACCAAAACGGACAAGACCGCTATGCAACGGAAATTATTGCCGACCGAATGCAAATGCTAAGCAGCATAAATAACCATAACGGAGCCGCAACCGCCACAAGGGAAACGCCAAAACACAACAAGCCTCTCAAGACTGGGACGGATTAACCGATCAAGAACGCGCCAGCTCACAAGCAGAACAGTTTGATGATCAAATTCCTTTCTAATTTAACCAAACGCATTTTCTTAAAATAAGCAAGGGCGTTATTTTAAGGAGGAGAATAATGTTATTGAATTACCCGTTGTCGTAAAAAAAGGAGCTATACCCCTTTTTGAGATTGTTTAAATAACTCAATAGCTTGAACAATCAACTGATTTTGCGGAATGCCTAATTGTTGGCTAAGTTGCTCAATTTCAGCAATCACCGCCAAAGGCAGTTTAAAGGCTTTTTGCTTAATGCCACGTTTTTCATTGCTACGATTGACAATCTCGGTTCTTGACATCGCCATAATAAAATCCTATGATGAAATGGTTTGAAGAACTGGGAGCTTTCGCCCCCAGTGAGTTGTTTCAAATTAGTAGGCTGGGGAGCTAATTACTAATAAGAAGACAACTAGGATAATGTACTTAAACATTTTGCTATCCTTCTTCAAGCGTGAGGATTAAGCCTCACACTCACTTTCAAGCTATCCCTTGAAAGTGAGTACATTATAAGTTGGATACCCAACCAAATCAAGTAGTATTTTAGAAAAGCCTATGATTTTTATAGGCTTTTTTATTTGACAACCGCTGCCCTTTCGGATTAAGATGACCACATCCTAAGTCGCTTCAAGCGGCTTTTTTTGTATCTAAAATTTGGAGGTGGCATGACAGATTTTGATTTAAGGAATGAGGATGAAAAATAGACTTGTCGATTTAAATAATCACTTATTTGATACCTTGGAGCGGCTTAAGGATACAGCGCTTAACCCAGAACAGCTCGATCTGGAATTAAGTCGTGCCAAAGCAATATCCGATGTCAGTGATAAAATTATAGAGATTGCGAAAACGTCGCTACAAGCCGCGAAATTACAGGCGGACTACCTTGGTTCAACACAGGCGCTTCCAGTTTATTTCTCTGAACCACAACCAATAGAGGTAAAGAAAAATGATTAATCCAATAAATGAGATGAAAAAAGACAATGTTATTGACGAACAAACAGAAATTATGGTCGCTCAAACACTAAACAGAGAGTTAAAAGGTCAACATAGGCTGACAAAAATGCGCACGGAAATCCACAAAATCAATCAAGCCAAAAGCCTATGCCCACCAAAAGCCTATGCACCACTTAGCGACAGTCGAATTGAAAAACATGAGCATAAAAAAAGAGGCACTTCTCAATTGGGCAAAGGCGCATTATCGTGATTATAAAGATGTTATCGTAGGAGCAAACACCTTGGATATGCCTCCCGGTGTCGTTTATTCTCTGCTAAAACAGCACGATTTTATTAAAAAAACCGATACGACTGAATATCGAGTAATGATGGCTTATTTTAAGTATAACGGACGTCTATGTGACATTGTCAAAGAAACGGGACTTACCGTTTGGATCGTCGCAAAAACCATTGAGGCATTAGGCTATTCTCCCCGTTGGCAAGAATATAGAAACAGTCGCTATGTAAGTAAAGTCGGCGTTGCCGGCGTTGGTGCAGAAGAAAAATTCAAACAATTAGTTCCAGATGCAGTCGATATGAATGAAGAATATCGCGAAAATAACCGTGATTTTGATTTTATCGTCCATGAAAAAAACGGTTGATGTGAAAGAGATGACGCCCCTTTCCCCCAAGGGACGCAATTATTCCTTCTTTGAATTTAAATGCTATGGAGAAACACACCCTGACTTTTATTGCCTTTTCCTCTGCTACGACAAAGAAAAGCGAATTAACGGTCACCACGACATTTTACTCATCCCCTCTGTCGTTATCCCCCAAGGGAAATCCACAATTACAATTAATGTTAACAAAGAAAGGGAAAGCCACCAATTTTGGTATCAATTCCAAGTCGATCCGGCTGCCCTTTCTTATGTGCTAGGTGAAAGAATTTAACGTTAATTACTGAAAAAAAGGCTTATTTTTCCCGAAAACAACCGCTTTTTTGAGATTGCTCAAACAATTCGACCGCTTGCATAATCAACTGATTTTGTGGAATATTATTCGCTTTTGCTAACTGCTCGATTTTCACAATAAATGTCTCCGGGAGTTTAAAGGCTTTCAGCTTAATTCCCCGCTTAGCGTCTGATTTTGCTACTCGTTGTGCGTTTGTTGTTGCCATAATATTTCGCCTTTAATAAATAAACGTTGAATTTTGATAGATAAGATTGTATTATTTAGGAACTGCCTAGCGGTAGCTTGCAAATACCGCTAGGACTTAATAGTTACTTAATTAATAAGCTGGGAAACTTACTAAAATTAAGATAACTAGGATTAACAACTTAAGATACATAATCCAGTTCCTTTTAGTTGCCGCTCTCAACAAGGGCGGCTTCTTCATTTTTAGCCCCTTGCTAAAAACAAAGTTATTTTAATAGATAACTAACAATAATGCAATAAAATTAGATAACTATTAATTAGATAACTATTTTAAATTTATTTGACAACTCGCCCCACTCCGGATTAAGATAACTACATCCTAAGTCGCTTCAAGCGGCTTTTTTTATAAGGAAGCCTTGATGATATTTACCGAAACAGACTATCATTCAATCGCACATCAATTCGCTCACTTTAAAGTCGCACAGATTGAATATATTATTGATTTTTCATCTGACAATGATGTGATCGAAACACTATTCCCTTTAGATAAACAAATTGAAACCCTATTAAAAAATCGCAAAACCTACAGCGTTAAATTCGGCGTAAAAGCGTATTATGAAAGCACAGATCCAAATATTGACTTATACGCACCGCCTAAAAATCATCATCTCAAAAAAACAGATATTCAACAATTAAAAGAACAACTTGAAACATTATTGTATAAGCATTATCTCACCTATCAGCCTGAATGTTATTTTTTTATCGCAGAACGTCCATCATTAAGCAGAATGTATCAAAAAATGTGCGACAACCGCCATCCACTTATGATAGACTTTAAACCAGTCGGACAATTAGGCGATAATGCAGATTGCTTCATTATCAAAACCCCAAACTACAAGGAGTAAACTATGGCAGAAACCAAACCAACAGCAAAAGAGTTAAAACGCCAAGCAATGCTCGCTTCTCGTTTAGCCTACCAAAAAGCAAAAAAACAATAACCACAAAATCCCACTTCACAACGTGGGATTTTTTATTTGACAACCCCAAAACTTTATACTACTATCCGCCTCAAGGTGTCAGAACCTTTTCTCTAGTAGGCGGTAGTAAACGGATCGCCAAAGTGCGGTCTTTTTTTATGCCGAAATCTCGTTAAGTCGAGAGGGCGACTAATACAATACCTTCGGGGAATACGTCCACCCTTACCTACTAGGAGGGTTCTGAACCTCTCGGCACCAGTGTCAGAACTGGTAACTTTCAGAAAATCTAGTAGGAGTCAAAAAATGACTAATCAATTATTTATTCTTAATTCCTCCATTCGTCAATTAGACGGTCTTTATTCATTAAACGATTTACACAAAATTTCTGGAAATGAGGATAAGCATCTCCCGTTTCGTTTTATGCGTTTAGAGCAAACGCAAGAACTTATTGCAGAAATTCAATCAGAATTTAAAACACCAGATCTGGTGTTCAAAATTACAAAGGGTCGTGGCATTCAAGGCACATATGCCTGTAAAGAACTCGTAATAGCCTACGCCGCATGGATAAGTCCACAGTTCCATTTGGTTGTTCTGCGTGCATTTTTGGATAGATTAGAAAATTCGCAAAACGCACAGCAAAACTTACCGCTTGCAAAACCCGAAATCCGCTACCCGGCAGAATTTACCGGTGCAGAAATTTACAGTCTCGTCTGGTTACTTATCTCAAACCGCAATATGAACGAACTACTGGGCGAGTTAGAACACCCCCTTGCTGCCATCGGTTCAAACTTTCACCCGACGGTGTACAGCCACCATAGAGAGTATAAACACCTTATCGATGAAGCCTTGCCAATCCTCAAACGTCTCATCGAACCGTTTAAGGAAAGCAACCCCGTAGAGTTTGAGCGTATCAAAGCACGATTAAAACTTAATTAAAACCACAACCCAACACCGCTCTTTATGGGCGGTTTTTTATTGGAGGTAAATATAATATGGAACAACAAACAACATTATTGAGCAAAACACAAGTAGTCAAAATAACAAGTTTAAGTTCAACGACAATATGGCGTATGATGAAACAGGGTACATTTCCTAAAAGCATTAAAGCCTCTATGCGTCGTGTGGCTTGGCGTAAAGAGGATATAGATAAATGGCTTGCTGAACATATTTAGATAAATTGTGTTATTTATAATCCCCATTTATCCATTCATCTATCTTATCTGCCCATGTTTGCAACATTTCTTTGCGTTGTTCCGCGTATTCGGCTTTATTATATACTGCGCGGACACCTTGTTGCTCGTGGGCTAAACTCTTCTCAATCCAGTCTGAATTAAATCCCATCTCGTGTAGCAGAGTAGAGCCAGTGCGGCGCAAGTCATGGACAGTAAAATCATCAATTAACTGTTCGTTACGGTTGATGTATTTAATGCAATTTGCAATAACCCTATTAAGTGAACTTCTTGCTATAGGCTGTTGACGATTTATTCTTCCTGGTAATAAATAGGGAGAACCCTCAGAATAAATTTGAAATGCTACGATTAAATCAATTGCTTGCTCAGATAAATAAACATTGTGCGCCCTCCCCGCTTTCATTCGTTCTGCGGGAATAGTCCAAACTTTATTTTTAAAATCTATTTCATCCCATTTAGCATCAATTAATTCACTTTTGCGAACCAACGTCAGTAAAATAAACTTTACCGCTTTCTTTAACCCAAAATCAGACTGTGTTTCTTCCAGTGCATTAAAGAATAAGTGAATTTCACGCGGCGTTAAAGTACGTTCACGCTTCTTAAATTTAGCAATAGATGAATTAGAAATTTCATCTGCAGGATTGGCGAACTTGTGTCCACGTTGAATAGCGTAGCGATAAACGTTAGCGATTAAATCACGGACAAAAATAGCTGTAGATGGCGCACCACGATCTTTGATTTTTTCACAATGAGTGCGAATTTCATCAGTTGTGATTTCCGTCATTAGTCGATTACCAAACGTATCTTTAATATCTCGTTCATAAGTGGCAATACGTAAAGCCTTTGTGCTTTCTGCTAATTGCACCTCCTCAAGATATTTTTCCGCAAATACGCAAAAGCGATCCGCATTACGAATTTTATTTCGCTCACTACGCTTTATACTTGCCGGAGAAATACCCTCACTCACTTGCTTACGAGCAATCATCAACCGCTCACGAGCTTCAACTAAGTTAATTCCATCCGTTCCATATTTGCCAATAGTTAAAGTTTCTCGTCTTCCATGAATTCTGTAGTCATAACGGAAAATAATTGCGCCTGATGTCAAAACAGCAACATAAAGTCCATCACGATCAGCAACTTTATAAATTTTTTCCTTTGGTTTCAGAGATTTAATCTTTGTATCTGTAAGCATACCATACCGTCAAAAACACCGTCATCATCGTGACGGTATTTTCACTCTTTTTTAAAGAGGATGCAAGTTAATACCGTCAAAAATACCGTCAAAAATTTGAAATACTATGAAACGTTATGAAACGTTATGGAATGAAAAAGCCCTGTATTAACAAGGCTTTTAGTGATTTTTGAAACGTTATGAAACGTAGTGAAAAGCGGAATTTTTATTCCCACTCAATGGTTGATTGGCTAAATAACACTTTGATTTATAACAATTAATAAAATGAAAACTTATAATTTACCGTCAATTTTACCGTCATTAATACAAAGTGCCTTATCTTTATTATGACAATTGTCATTAACAAAAATTTTACTAATAAAAACATATAGTTGATGATAACACATTTATAATGTGACAGGGTTTACTTTTCTATAAAAGGTGGATAACCGCCTTTACTTCTAAACCACAATATCCCCATTCTCTTTTAAATGCCGATAAATTCTATCCAACATAATCTGTGTCGGCGTTTTCCCTAAGTCATCTTCGGTTAGCGGAGCCTCTAGAATGCCTTTCGCATTTTCTCCATCGATCCATTTGTAACTTTCGATAATCGGAGTGAAGTCGGTTACTTGACCTTCGCTATCTACTCCAGTGCCGATAACGTATTTTGCATTGATTGTGCCATCATCTTGAATAGAATATGTAGCGATGGTTGAGTACATTGGGTTTAAGATTTTATTAAATGTTGTCATAAGATTTTCCTTTGTTGAAATAAAAGAAAACCCCAATAATGGTTAAATTATTGAGGTTGATTTGAGAAATTCATTTTATTATTGTTCATTTAAATTTAAGGCATACCCTATACTCCATCCATTATTAATATCTTGTAATAGGGGTTCTTCAAGTTCTTTCGCCATTTTATAAAGTCGGTCGGCATTTGCAAAATCTTGTTTTGTTTTTTCATAAATAGCCCCATTTAACTTTTTAAATAAATCTAATGTTAAAGTAACAGTTGTGTTATCCATTGTTTTCCACTGTTCATTATCAGGAAATATATTTAATACTGCAAGACGAGATAAATCATCATATTTCAATCGGCTTTCAATATCTGTATGCCACCAATGATTATCAACTTGAACTCCGGTATAAGCGGCTAATGTTCGTCTTACTTTAATATTTTCCCACAATTTTTCTAAATCTTTCTCATGCTTCTCAGCTTTTAATTCCGGACTATCCTCCCATGCTTTTAATTCATCATTCCATTTAGAAATTTCTTTAGGTGGTTTGCCACTACAACCAATCGTATATTGGTCAATAATCCAAAAATACCCGTTATTATCTAAGGTTTGTTGAATTTTTTCAGCTTCTTTATCTGTCACTAAAAAAGTGGTATCGGTGATTTCTTCTTTCTTGGTTATTTCAGATAATATTTTTAAATCCAATAAAAAAACTCTCATAATTGAACCTCATTTAATATAGTAAATTTTAGTTTTTAAAGATGCTTTTGCTTCTTCAATTTCAGCTCTTGCATCTTGCCCATACCACCAAAAGGAAATCTTATAATCACCTGTTACGGTTAATGTTGTCGCTGTTTTAGTAATATTATGCCAAGCGACTGCATCAAATCCGAGATCACCTTCATCTTTCGAAAAATCACGATTATCGCACGCGGGAATAAAGAGAGCAGAGTTAATAGGGTAAACACCTTGCGAAAGCTCCTGCATAACACCATTAAAATATCTTCCGCTACTATTTAAATTTAATGCAACTTTATTATCATAGCGAACCTCTATTCCATAGCCTTTATGACTGTTAGGATAAGAGGCATCAAGGTTGATATATTTAACGGTTTGCACTTTGGTTTTATCTTGAAACTCTAAATGGGTTTCGGTTGGCGTGCTCATAATCTTCATACTTGGACATTCGACAATTGCAATTAATCCATTTATTGTTGTTTTATGTCTAAAAGTAATTGATTGAACCTTACCTGCTTTAGAACCTAAATTATATATTTTCTGATTTGTTATACCATACTTAGAAATTATCTTCTGTTCATAAAAATATCCAATATCGACAATATAATTTCCATATTTCCCTGCCATCCCTCCTGTTCCATAATTAATATGAATTTCATTCTCTATTATTTTGGTAATTTTTACAAATCTATACCCCAAAGGATCTACTCCGACATCCGCATCTTGTAATACAAAGGCAGATATAATCTTATGAGGTGTTTTTATTATTTCAAATTGATTTTCATATATTATATTTAATGTTTTTCGCACCACTGAAAACCCTGTAATATGTGATTTATCATCAAGTCTTATCTTAGTGCCAGAATGTAATGACACTTCTGCTCCATATGACATTTAAACGGTCTCCTGTCGATAAACATTATTCATAAATTCAATATCATAATTGTTTCTAATTTCTGCTTTAAAAAATGGGGAATTTTTATTTGAAACTAATGCTCTCCATGCAAATAAAATAGGATCGACACTGAATTTCGGTGCATCATCCAATGTTAAAACTGTTACAAAAGAATGGGTATTTTTATTAAAATCTTCTTCTGTTAAATAAGAGGATATTTCAAAGATAACCTCTTTATTTACATAATCTGTTGTGATTTTTGTAATACAATGCCAATATCTTTTTTCAGTTGTTAAAAAATCAAGGCGTATTTCAATTTCTTTATTTAAATAGTACATAATTACCCCAATTTTCCTACTTTCACTCTAACCGTATTACCTTCCCATACGGTTAAAGCCCGTGTTGATGATGATAATTCAATCCCACCGCTTCCATCCCTAGAAACTAATCTAAATCCTCCGTCGGATTTCACTTCAAATAATGTCCCCTGCTGCGAAGTATTGACTGAACCGATTTTAATCGCTCCCGCCGTCACCGACCCTAAATTCGCACTAATCGCGGATAAACTGTTGATATTTAATTTATCCGCAGTGAGCGACTTAGACACAATATGCCCCGCATTAACAGAGTTTGCAGACAAATGCCGCGTAGCAATGGCGCCACTAGCGATTTCGTTTGCGGTTATCGTCTCAGAGGCGATTTGTTGCGCAGTGATGGTATTAGTAACAATTGAACCACCGTGAATAGCAGTAACGCCGGCATTTTGCCACGCGCTCGGTTCTTTGGCGTATTGTGTGCATTCTTCAAGCATAGGGCGCGCAACATACACATCTGGGTTGCTTTGCGTCTGTTGGTTTGCCCTGACAATCACTTCCACATAACCACTTGCCGGACAGCGAAATTTCACAGCATTTCGACTGTCTTGGTGTACACCATGTTGAAATGACCCTTGGTTTGTAATGTATTGTGTCGCAATGCCTTTGACGTAGCTTCCATTTGCATTGAGCTCTTCAACTAACAACATGGCGGAACAACGATACGCATTAACATAAGCGCTAAAAATGTACCATTGATGCGGAATTAACCGTATTTTTTGTCGACACACATCAGCCCATTGATTTTTAGCCCGACTGATGGTTTCAACAAAGGTCAATTTAATTAACCGCTCTTCGCTGCTCAAGGCGTTTTTAAACATCCAATTGGCGCCACCTTGTTGTACATACGTCCGCGTTATCGTACCGCCTTTATAGTTCCCGTTTGAGCTTCCCCAACCGTAACCTTGATTGGCGAATATCGGATTGAATAGCAAATTCCCACCAAGCCCTATCGCCAATTTATCCGCGGTTAACTCGCCTGCCGCCACATGGTTTGCGTGAACAGCGCCAGCGGCAATCGTAGCTGTCGTCACTGCATTGGCGGCAATTTTCCCCGCGACCACTGCATTGGCTTGTAGATGTGTGGCGGCAATACTATTGGCAGCAATTTTTTGCCGCCGTGACAGAATTAGCGGCTAACTTGTCCGCATTGACTGCATTGGCTGCTAAATGGTTTGTTCCCACCGCATTGGCAGCAATTTGGGTGGCAGATAGGGTGCCGGTCAGTTTTTTGGTGGGTATGCTTGGAAGAGTGGCAATATTCAACATCCCGCGAATTTTAACCGCACTTATTCCCGCAATTTGCCCATCACTCAGCTGTCCTGAAAGCTTCGTGGTTGGAATTTGCGCCAACTGTTCCGGCTGAAGAATGCCTTTAATATCTTCGGCCAAAAACTTCTGCCATCTCTGTGGTATAAATTGAGCCATTCCAAGTGTACAACTTGCCATCCTTGGTATTATGCACTTGGCGATAGGCCTAGAAAGGTATTAACATCTAATCCATTAACCGGTTTTTATCATCTCCAGATGGCGCGCCGGCAAGGCAGTATCAATCACTTCATCAACAATATTTTGACTTAACTTCTCATTTAATAAGCGCAATTCTTCATCAATATCGACCGCACTTTCACCACGTAACCCCGTTTCTTGATAGAATGGTCCAGCATTTTGTCCCTCGCACCATGGCGCAACCAATAATAACGAACCTGTCTTGCGCCGACAGTGTGGCTGTACATATGCGCATTGACTTTCGCTAAACGTTGAGATTGGCTAAAATTATCACTATCCGCCACAAAGATTTCAGTTTGCGTAAACTCATCAACCCACGTCCAAGATAATGTGATTTCACCAAGCCCACCTGATATATTTACCTCTTGCGGTACCGGTGGACGATCAATCACAAAGGTTTGCGATTTTTTCGCTGACGACTTGCCCACGAGCGTTTTTCGCATAAATGACAAGCTGATACTCGCCATCCGGTAATCCATCAAGGCTTATATTTGGTGAGGTTAACCCTTTATCCAAGCGGTATAATTTCCCTGCTTTGATAATTTTAATCTCATAGGTTAATGCCCCATCACCGGCAGTAATATCGGCGACCACATTGACTTTTCCGTCAAACCCAACGCCAATATCAAGATGCGTGATTTGCGCGGCTTGATATCGCGTCGTCGCCACGGGTTCAAAATGCGCCCCGTTATCCACGATCGCTTCTTTTTGCGGTTCATGTTGCAAGCCGGTGATGGTATAAGTCCCGTCCTCATTTTCCACAATTGCCATGGCTTTATAGCGTTTTGAACGGACTTGTTGTGTCGCCAAGGACCATACGCCATATTCCACCAATCCCTCGGGCGCACGATCTAAAGTCACTTGATTGCCATTCACTACCCTGAGAATTTTAATTGTGTTTTGCGTGGCGTTACCATCAATATAACTGAAATAACTCTTGCCACTTACCTCAATTTCGCGATCTAAGGTGACCGTTTTATCCTTAATCGCCAATACACGACCGCCAATATCGGTACCCGCATAATGATTATCCGCTACCTCAAAAAATATCGCCCGGAATATGCATCAATCCCTCACGCCCGACACTGAACGTAATGGTTTCTTTTTCCCGTTTTTCCGTCTCTAAAATCCAACGACCAGTGCGATAAGCCTGTCCACGAGAGGTACAACCAAAAGCAGTGACCTTTTTCACATTTAAGCCATGCTTACGAATTAATTCGTCATCTGACACATATTCAATTTTCTTCTGATAAAAAATCGGATTTATCCAAATATTCCACATGGACCGCATTATGACGGGATTTTAACGCCGAATATTGACGCGTAAATTCGCCATTCACTACGTTCGCGTTGGTATAAATCCAAACCGGATCGGCGGGTCTATCTTGAATAACCGTTAATTCGGTTCCCGTCCAAACAGGAATAGCGCGAAAGATCGAACAAATATCATTAATTAACTCATAAGCCGATTTTTGCTCGGTCAGCCACGCATTACACGTAAAGCGCGGCTCTTTCTTGCCAAAACCATCCGGAACAAGTTGATCACAATATTGCGCCACATTATACAGCGCCCATTTATCCATATGGATTTCGCCCAACCGTTGCCCTAAGCCATAGCGTTTATTGGTCAAAATATCAAGCAACACCCACGCCGGATTATCAGACCAAGCAATTTTAAATGTCCCGTCCACAGCCCGTCATATTGACGAGTTGCCGGATCGTAGTTACTCGGCACGCGAAGTTTAATCCCCCTAATCTCATAGTTACGTTGTGGAATAGCATTAAAAATATTCACTATCGAACATAATGCCGACCAGCGCAGTGTTCGGATAAGCGAATTGTGTATCAATAATTTCCGTGTAACTTGCCCAAAGGGTTCCATTTTGTAAGCGCTGGCTTTTACTGTCCGCTTCCACGCGCTCTACGCGCAAGGTAAACGGGACCGGAGGTAACTCCGTGATTTCAATATGTTTTAAATATTGCGAACTGTACTTTCCATTAAAGGTGACGGAATAAGGCGTATCATTGATAAAAATCTGTAGCGTAACCGTGGCAGCATTGGTATCGCCTTGTGAATTTTGTTCATAAAGCGCTTTCACCCCAACGGTCACCCGCACTCTACTGACTTTTTCATCCGTAACCGTACGGGTAATGGCTTGTGTTTTTTTCACCTCAACACCTACCGCCACTTCTTTTTCCGACGTATTAAACCCGTCCAGCACAGCCTGATCTTGGCTACCAATCGTCCCTTGCGCCTCAATATTATTAAAATTATAACTGTTATCACTGGCTTGAATTGGCGTATTATCCAAATAAACGGATTT